>NZ_JBEXGX010000003.1:392059-426636 GCF_040607495.1 Streptomyces sp. NPDC005281
TCCGTGGTGGCGGCTTCCGTCGCGACGACAACCGTGGTGGCGGCTTCAACCGCGATGACCGTGGTGGCCGTTCGTTCGAGCGTCGTGACGACAACCGCACCGGTGGCGGCTTCAACCGTGACGACCGTGGTGGCCGTTCGTTCGAGCGTCGTGACGACAACCGCACCGCTGGCGGCTTCAACCGTGACGACCGTGGTGGCCGTTCGTTCGAGCGTCGTGACGACAACCGCACCGGTGGCCACCGGGGCAGCGACCGCCCCTTCAACCGTGACCGTCAGGGCGACCGTCCCGCGGGCGGCAGCTTCCGCTCCGGCCACGACCGCCCGACCGCCCGTCGTGACGACCACCGCACGACTGGCACCGGCACCGGCACCGGTACCTTCCGCCGTGACGAGAAGCCGCGCTGGAAGCGCAACGGCTGACCGTCGCTGACATAGCCAACTGATGTGGCCCTCACCCGAGTTCGGGGTGGGGGCCACTTCGCTGTCCGCACCGCGAGGCGTGGATAAACCACTCCCGTCACTCTGTGAACTCTCTGTATGATCGGCCGACTTGGGTGTGAGAGACGCGACGGCTGGGGGCCAGGCCGACGCCTGGGACGGTAGTTGCCTCTCCGCACTGTTCCGGGAGGGAATTCCTTGCTTCGTCATGCCTTCGTCCGTCGTGCCCGCGTCAGACGCGTCGCCACCGCCGCGTCGGCGGCGCTCGCGGGTGGGCTGATCCCACTGCTGCCGACGTCCGCCTCCGCGGTGGGGACGGCTCAGGAGACGGTGGTTCCGGCCACGCTGCGGAGCACTCACACGTCGGCGGAGCTCTTCAACGCTTCGACCTACGGGGGGCACGACGGTGCCGGCACGCAGGGTGTCTTCCACCGGCTGGAGGGATACTCCGGGCTGGTCTGGACGCGCTACGCGGACGGCGTGTCCGTACCGGTGCGGCAGCCGGAGGGCGTCCTCGGCACCTGGGGCACGGGCGGTGACGTCCTCGCCTACCGGTACGAGAACCGTCGGGTCGACCTGTGGGACGCGGCCGACGGGTCCACGCGAACCGTCCAGCCGCCCGCGGGCATTGGCCTGCTCACGGCGTACGGCGATCTGGTGATCGGGTACCGCGTCGTCACCGCCGAGGACGGCAGGTCCAGCAAGGAGATGCACCTGCTGTTCCCCGAATCCGACGGCACGACCCGTGATGTGCCGGTCTCCGGGCTGCCCGCGGGGCTGCAACTGCTCTCCCCGCGGGGCGGGGACTCCGACGGACTGCTCTTCGACGCGTATCAGGACGGCCAGTACCGGGCGGTCATGGTCGACCGGAGGACGGGGCACGTGAGCGGCATGACCGCACCGCGCTCCAAGGTCTACCTGGATGCCCAGGTCACTCCCGCGCACGTCGTCCTGTTCAACGCGGGCGAGGCGAAGCTTCTGGTGTTCGGGCGGTCCGACCTGTCGGCCGCGCCCACCGAGGTCACGCTGGACGGCGGGAGCAGCGTGAACCCCGCGCAGGACCTCGCCGTGGTCGGCGACTGGCTGGTCCACCGGCCGAGCAACGGGACGACGGTGACCGCCGTCCCGGTCGCGGGCGGCCCCGCGGTGACCGTGCTGCCCGTGTCGGACCCGTACGTCTCCGCCGTCCCGGACGGCACCGCCGTCGCGAAGGGCCGTACGGCCTCCGGCGACTGGGGCATTCAGCGCATCCAGGCCGGTGACGACGGCAGGCCCGTCGTCACCCAGGTCAAAGCGCTGCCCAACCCGCCCGTCCCGGTTCAGGGGATCTCCCTCGGCCAGGGGCGTCTCGTCGTCACGGACACCAGCCGGAACGGGACGCGTGACGACTACGCGCGGACCGTCGCCGTGACCGGAAGCCCCGAGTACGGCGAGCGGGCCGATTTCACCCCGCGACTCACGTCCGACGTCGTGATCGCCCCGTGCGCGGCGACCGACGTGGCCTGCTCCCAGATCCACGGCACGGCGGACGGCCGGATCGCCTGGCTGGAGCACTCCTCGGCGACCTCCGACCTCCTCAGGGTGAACGGCCCGACGGCGGCGGGGCTGTGGCAGCGGAGCGTGCCTGCGGGCGGGCGTGTCACCGATGTCTCGGGGCGGTACGTCCTCTACACGGCCGCCGACAAGCAGTACGTGTACGCGATCGGCGACGGCGGCACCCCCGCGCTCACCCGCACCCCCGGCGCCGCCGCCCTCTCCGGCGACGTGCTCTGGACCGCGGGATCGACGCCCGGCAGCGTCACCGCGTACGACCTGACCGCGAAGAGGACCACCGAGACGCTCACCACCGACGCGGGCTGCGCGCCCACCGAACTCCAGGCGCTCGGCCGCTGGATCTACTGGACCTGCGACGGCCGGGCCGGTGTCTTCGACCGTACGGCGAAGAAGTCCGTGGCCGTGCCCGCCGACGAGGCGAGGCTCGGCGACGGATACGTCGTCACCCACGACAAGGCGGCCGGGAAGCTGACGCTCACGACGGTCGCGAGCGGCACCGCCGAGAGCCGGGTCATCGGCGACCTGCCCGACACCGGGGTCTCGCAGCGGGACGTGCGCTGGACGGTCGACGAGTCCGGCGCGAACGCCGCCTACGTGGACGACCAGGAGCGCGTGCACCTCGTACCGTCCGGAGTGGCCCAGCAGCCGCTGCGGCTGCTCGCGCCCGCCGCGAACGTGCCGTCCGTCCGGGCACACGCGATCGACACCACCCCGGACACCCTGACCACCCTGCTGCTGTCGAAGCCGGCCGCGAACTGGACGGTGACCGCGCGCAACCGCGCCACCGGCAAGACCTACAACGACAACCGCGATGGCGGTCCCGCGCGCGGTGAGCTGAACGTCGGCTGGTTCGGCGCCGACCCGGCGCTTCCCGGCGACGCCTTCGCTCCGGACGGCTCCTACGACTGGACCGTGTCCGTCACACCCGCGGACGGTGTCGGCGCGCCGCTCCAGGTGCGCGGCACGGTCCGGCTGAAGGGCGGCAGCCCGGTACGTCACGACCACGTGGGGCCCGACGGGGACCCGGACGGCACCGGCGACCTGCTCACCCTCAACTCCTCGGGCGGGCTGACCTTCCAGCAGGGCGACGGCAAGGGCGCGTTCGCCGGAAAGGTCACAGGCAACGGCTGGTCGGCCAAGGCGCTCGCGGTGCCGTTCGGCGACCTGAACGGCGACCGCTGCAACGACGTCCTGGTGCGGTTGAGCGACGGCTCCCTGCGCGGTTACAAGCCCGCGTGCGGCCGGGCGGTGACCCTTTCGACGTCGTACAAGTCGCTCGGCACCGGCTGGAACGCCTACGACGTCCTGACCTCGCCCGGCGACCTGACCGGCGACAAGCGGCCGGATCTGCTCGCGAGGAAGGCCTCGACCGGCGACCTCTACCTGTTCGCCGCGAAGAGCGACGGAACGCTCGCCGCGGGGAAGCGGATCCGTACGGCGTGGAGGGGCTACACGAAGATCGTCGGCGCAGGTGACCTGAACGGTGACGGGACCGGGGACGTGCTCGCGCGGGACAGGTCGGGGACGCTGTACCGCTACGACGGCACCGGCACGGGCCTGTTGAAGGACCGGGTGAAGGTGTTCTCCGCCTGGGGCGCGTCCTACGACGCGATCGTCGGGGTGGGCGACATCACCGGTGACGGGAAGAACGACCTGGTCGAGCGCGACACTTCGGGCAACGTCTACCGCAACGCCGGTACGGGGACGGGCTCGTTCGGCCCGCGGGTGAAGATCGCCGGCGGCTGGCAGAGCTACAAGGGCCTTTTCTAGCCAATTTGCTCCCCCTCGGAGCGCATGTCATGCCCCCGGCAAGGGAATCGCTGGGGGCATGACAGATGACGCCAGAGCGAGTGGGCTGTCGGACGAAGAGCGGCTGGCCCAGCTCGGCTACACGCAGGTTCTCGCCCGCCGCATGTCGGCGTTCTCCAACTACGCGGTCTCCTTCACGATCATCTCGGTCCTGTCGGGCTGCCTGACCCTGTATCAGTTCGGCATGAACACCGGCGGTCCCGCCGTGATCACCTGGGGCTGGGTCGCGGTCGGACTGATGACACTGTTCGTCGGACTCGCGATGGCCGAGATCTGTTCGGCCTATCCGACGTCCGCCGGGCTGTACTTCTGGGCCCACCGGCTCGCCCCGGAGCGCACCGCGGCGGCCTGGGCGTGGTTCACGGGCTGGTTCAACGTCCTCGGCCAGGTCGCGGTGACCGCCGGCATCGACTTCGGCGCGGCGGCGTTCCTCGGCGCCTATCTGAACCTCCAGTTCGACTTCCAGGTGACGCCGGGCCGCACGGTGCTCCTGTTCGCCGGGATCCTGATCCTGCACGGGCTGCTCAACACCTTCGGCGTGGCGATCGTCGCCCTCCTCAACAGCATCAGCGTGTGGTGGCACGTCATCGGCGTCGGCGTCATCGTCGGCGCGCTGACCTTCGCACCGGACCACCACCAGTCGGCGTCCTTCGTGTTCACGAAGTTCGTCAACAACACGGGCTGGGGCAGCGGGGTCTACGTCGTCCTCATCGGACTCCTCATGGCCCAGTACACGTTCACCGGGTACGACGCCTCCGCCCATATGACGGAGGAGACCCACGACGCCTCCACGGCCGGTCCGAAGGGGATCGTGCGGTCCATCTGGACCTCGTGGATCGCCGGATTCGTCCTGCTCCTCGGCTTCAACTTCGCCATCCAGTCGTACGACAAGGAGCTGGGCTCGGGAACGGGCGCGCCCCCGGCGCAGATCCTGCTGGACGCGCTCGGTGCCACGTCCGGGAAGCTCCTGCTGCTCGTCGTGATCGGCGCCCAGCTGTTCTGCGGCATGGCGTCCGTGACCGCCAACAGCCGCATGATCTACGCCTTTTCGCGCGACGGCGCGCTGCCGTTCTCGAAGGTGTGGCACACGGTGCACCCGCGCACACGGACCCCCGTGGCGGCCGTCTGGCTGGCCGCGCTGGGCGCCCTGGTGCTCGGCCTGCCGTATCTGATCAACTACGCGGCCTACGCGGCCGTGACGTCGATCGCGGTCATCGGGCTCTACGTCGCGTACGTCATCCCGACCCTGCTGCGGGTGCGCAAGGGCGACGCCTTCGAGCGCGGTCCCTGGCATCTGGGCCGCTGGTCCCGTCCCATCGGGGTGATCGCGGTCGTCTGGGTGGCCGTCATCACGGTCCTGTTCATGCTGCCCCAGGTCTCCCCGGTCACCTGGGAGACGTTCAACTACGCCCCGATCGCCGTCCTCGTCGTCCTCGGCTTCGCCGCGGCCTGGTGGCTGGCCTCGGCGCGTCACTGGTTCCTCAACCCCGACCATCAGCGCACGATCGCCCGTGAGGCCGCCCGCAAGGGTGCGCCCGAACCGGTCGATCCCTGACCTTGTGGGCTATTGGCGTGGCCGGGTCCCCGATACCCGATCGGAGTCCCGGCCGCGTCCCGCTATGCTCGGGGATGCGTCGGCGCGGGCCGGTGCGCCGTGCCGGTGTTTTCGGTGCGGGGACCCTTAGCTCAATTGGCAGAGCAGTGGACTTTTAATCCATTGGTTGTGGGTTCGAGTCCCACAGGGTCTACGGAGAAGCCCCCGGTTCAGAGGTGATCTGAGCCGGGGGCTTGTTTCGTTCCAGGGGGTGCCGGCGTGTCAGCCCGCCGAGAGGCCCGTGAGTTCCGTGCGCTCCGTGAGTTCCGGCAGCGGCAGCGTGTGCTGGGTCTGGAGGACCTTGGCGCGCAGGTAGCGGACGTTGTGGGCGGTGGTGAAGACGCCCGTCGGGACCCGGTGGGAGACCGTGATGCCGAGTTCGCGGAGCTGCTCGGCCTTGTCCGGGTTGTTGGAGAGCAGGTCCAGCGAGTCGATGCCGAGGGCCCGGAGCATCTGGGCGGCCGCCGTGTAGTCGCGGCCGTCCTCGGGCAGTCCGAGGGCCGTGTTGGCGGCGTAGGTGTCCAGGCCCTGGTCCTGGAGGGCGTACGCGTCGAGCTTGTTGTAGAGGCCGATGCCGCGGCCCTCCTGGCGCAGGTACAGCAGGACGCCGCCGCGGTCCGCGATCTGTTCCACCGCCTCGCGCAGCTGGGGTCCGCAGTCGCAGCGGGCCGAGCCGAACACATCGCCGGTCAGGCACTCGGAGTGCAGTCGCACCAGCGGGTTCGCACCGGGCTCTCCGAGGACGACGGCGATGTGCTCCATGCCGTCGTCGAGACCGTGGAAGGTCACGAGTTCGGCGTCGACGGAGTAGCCGTCGCCGAAGCGCAGGGGTACGCGGACGCGGGTGCGCACGGTGGCGTCGGGGTGGTCGCGCATGGTGTCTCTCCGTCCGGCAGGTTCGTACGGGGTTGTGCTTCAGATTTGAAGCACAGCCACGGAAGGAGACACTACATCTGCTTAAAACTTCAAGCAACGGGTTCGGGTGCCCCGGTCGCGCCTCACGAGGAACAGGAACGCCTCCGCCACGGCAGATCTTCCCCGGACGCCCCGGAATCCCCGCTCTGGATCGCCCGGGTGATGGTTGCGCAGATCTCGTCCAGCTGGCACACCTGCTCCGGGGTCAGGTGGTCGAAGATCGCCGTCCGGACCGTCTCGACATGCCCCGGAGCGACCCGCTCAAGCAGGGCCATGCCTTCGTCGGTCAGTACGGCCACGTGCCCGCGCTTGTCGGTGGGACAGCCCTCCCGGCGTACGGTGCCGTCCTTCTCCAGCCGGGTCACCGCGTATGTCAGCCGGCTGCGCGTGATCTTCTGGGCCTCGGCGAGGTCGGTCATCCGCAGCCGCCGGTCCGGTGCCTCGGACAACTTGGCCAGGATGGAGTAGTAAAGGTGGGGCATCCCCGCCTCCGCCTGTAGCCGGCGGTCGATGGCGTCCTCCAGGAGGGAGGTCGCGGAGAGGTACGAGCGCCAGGCGCGCTGTTCGGCGGCGGAGAGCCAGCGGGTCGTCATGAGACCAGTCTAGGTATTGTTTAAAACTTGAACCACTGTGTGCGTGTGACCGGAGGATGCGTCCCGATGCCCCGTCCCTACGTCCTGCTGTCCGCCGCCGTCTCCCTCGACGGTTTCCTGGACGACACCGGCCCCGAGCGGCTGCTGCTCTCGGGCCCGGCCGACTTCGACCGGGTCGACGAGGTACGGGCGTCCAGCGACGCGATCCTGGTGGGCGCCGGCACGCTGCGCACGGACAACCCGCGTCTGCTGGTCAACTCCGCCGAACGGCGGGCGGCCAGGGTCGCCGGCGGCCGCCCCGAGTACCCGCTGAAAGTCACCGTCAGCGGATCGGGCGAGCTCGACCCGAAGGCGCAGTTCTGGCACACGGGCGGCCAGAAGGTCGTCTACACGACGGACGAGGGCGCGCCGCGTGCTTCCGCCCTGCTGCACGGTCTCGTCGGAGTCGACGTCGTTTCGACCGGACCCGAGCTCGACTGGCGTGTGCTGCTGGAACACCTTCACGACGTACGGGGGGTGCGCCGCCTCATGGTCGAAGGCGGCGGCAAGGTCCACACCCAGCTCGTGCGCGAGCAGCTCGCCGACGAACTCCAGCTGGCCGTCGCCCCCCTCTTCGTCGGGCAGCCGGACGCGCCGCGGCTCTTCGGGCCCGGTGAATACCCCCTGGGCCGGATGCGGCTGACGGAGACACGGCCCGTCGGCGACGTCGTACTCATCCGCTACGTCCCCACCGCGCCCGGCACCGGCCCGCTCGCCTCCGCCGCGGACAGGCACTGGCTGGAGCTGGCCTGCGAACTCGCGGAGCTGTGCCCGCCCTCGAAGACCGCGTTCAGCGTGGGCGCCGTGGTGGTCGCGGCCGACGGGACCGAACTGGCCAGGGGCCACTCCCGCGAGGGCGAGGACCCCGTCGTGCACGCGGAGGAGGCCGCCCTCGCCAAGATCGACCCGGCCGATCCGCGGCTGGCCACCGCCACGGTCTACAGCAGCCTGGAGCCGTGTGCCCACCGCGCCTCCCGGCCCGCCCCGTGCGCTCGGCTGATCCTCGGCGCAGGTGTGCGCCGGGTCGTCACCGCCTGGCGTGAGCCCGACACCTTCGTCACGGACGCCGACGGGAACGGGCTCCTCGCCGCCGCGGGCGCCGAGGTCGTCGTCCTCCCCGAGTACGGGGACCGCGCCCAGGCCCCCAACCGGCATCTCCTGACCCGGTAGAGCCGGGTGCCCACGGCACCGGAGGGGCGTGATTGAACGGGTGTGCTTCGGGTCCCGCGGATGGCGTACACTAATTTCAACGACGCGGGGTGGAGCAGCTCGGTAGCTCGCTGGGCTCATAACCCAGAGGTCGCAGGTTCAAATCCTGTCCCCGCTACTGAAGACCAAGGGCCGGAACTCGGATTCACGAGTTCCGGCCCTTGGTGTTTGTTCCCCGGTTTGCGTCCCGCCGGTTCTTCCGGGCTTTCCGGCACCTTCTTCCGGCCCCGGCCCCTTACGGCTTTTCAGGGCCGCGGTTTCTCCGGCCCGGTCCCGATTCCCTCCGGCGGACGCCGTTCTCCCCCGGTCGGGCCACACCGGTCGCCCGCCGCCCCCGCACCGGTTCTTCTGGACGGGTGGGGCAGCCAGGAGGTGAGCGGCGGACCGGACACCCCGATGACCGGGCCCGGCCGCCGTCCCCCGGTGCCCGGCGGCCGGGGAACGCCGTGCCGGCCGGTCCTGCGGGAGCCTGCCCCCGCAGGATCGTGCGCGCCCGCGCCTTCGTCCGGATCCTGCCCGCGCTGCTCGTCACCGCAGGGGTCCTCTACGACTACTTCACCCCGGCGGAATTCACCGCCGCCCCCTTCTTCACGGCCGCGCCCCTGGTCGCCGCACCCCTCTACTCGCTGCGCGGCACCGTTCTCGCCGGTGTACTCGCCGTCGGCGCGGTGCTCGTGGTCCATTTCCTGCTCGGGATCGTCCTGCACGTCGACGCGGTCACCGAGGTGGTCACCGTGACGACTGCCGCCGTCCTGGCCGTCCTCATCAACATCCTGGTCAGGCGCGGCGACGAACGGCTCGCCTCCGTCCGGGAGATCGCCGAGTTCGCGCAGCGCGCCGTGCTGCCCGAGCCCGAGGCCCGGATCGCCGGGCTCGAGGTCGCGGCCCGGTACGAGGCGGCGCAGGAGGACGCGTTCATCGGCGGCGACCTGTACGCGGTGCAGGACTCCCCGCACGGCGTACGACTGGTCGTCGGGGACGTACGGGGAAAGGGGATGACCGCGGTGGCCGCCGTCGCGACGGTGGTCGGCGCGTTCCGGGAGGCCGCCGAGCAGGAGGCGACGCTGGAGGGCGTCGCGGGGCGCCTGGAGCGGGCCCTGACGCGCGCGGGCACCCGGCGCGACGGCGTCGAGGCGGCCGAGGGGTTCACGACCGCCGTCCTCGCCGAGATCCCGCACGGCGAGGACGTCGTACGTGTCGTCAACCGCGGCCATCCACCGCCCCTGCTGCTGCGCCCCGACGGCACGCTCGCCGTCCTCAGCGCCGAGGTGTTCGCGCTGCCTCTCGGGATGAGCGAGCTGGGAAGCCCGCACGCCCCGACGGTGCAGGACCGCTTTCCGCGCGGGGCGACGCTGCTCCTGCACACCGACGGACTGTCCGAGGCCCGCGATCCGCGGGGGGAGTTCTACGATCCGGCGGCCTGGCTGGCCGGACGCGTCTTCCACGCGCCCGACGAGTTGCTGACCGCCCTGGTCGAGGCGGCTCGCCGGCACACGGGCGGCGCTCTGACGGACGATCTGGCGCTGCTCGCCGTCCGGCGCGCGTGACGGGTGCCCGCGACGGCCGCCCGCGAACAGGCCGTCAGGGAAGCACGTGCAGGTGACATGCGGCCAACTCGCCCGTTTTTCATCGCTCATGACCCCAAAGTCCAAGCCAAAAGCCGTTAATGATCAGTCGGAACAGCTTGGAATTCGATGCCCGGGTCTATTAACGTTCGATAACGCAGCGCGGCCGTTACAGCCGTCACAAGAGGTGGCTCCGTGCGCACGCGCGGAATCCCGCAAGGGAACCGGGGACCCATCCCATGGGGTGAATCGAGCGTAACCCGCCGTGCACGCACGGTGGCAGTACGCCCGTAGGAGACCTTCCTGCTCCGAACCCGTCAGCTAACCCGGTAGGCGGCAAGGAAGGAAAGGAGTGCGCCCACGTGGCGTCAAACCGGCCCGCTCAGCCGACCTCGTTCCCGCCGAATGACACACACACCTTCGGCTATGCCACGGACGAGGGGCCCTGGGAGGAGTGGAACCCCACCGAGGATTCCGTCGCTCCCGTCCGCGGCCGGCACCGCACGGGCAAGCAGCGCGGCGGAGGACTCGCCCGCAGCTCCACGGTTCTCGGCGTCGGTGTCATAGCCGCCGTCGGAGCGGGCGGCATCGCCAGCGCCGCTCCGGGCAAGCCGCCCGTCTCGATCTCGCTGCCCGACCTGTCGTCGGTCACCGCCTCGGCCAAGGCCCTGATATCGGACGGCGGGTCCAGCGCCCCCAAGGGCTCCACCACTCCGCTCACCGATGCCGGTCTGACCAGTGCCGACGCGGCCCACGGCGCCGGCGACGCCGGTGAGGCGCTGCGCGACCGCATCATGCAGCAGGCCAAGTCGCAGCAGAACCACGCCGACACCGCCACGCAGCAGGCCGCGCAGACGGCCGCCGCGAAGAAGGCCGTCGCACTCGCCGCCAAGCAGCAGGACGACGCCGTGGCCAAGGCCACCGCCGTGAAGCAGAAGGCGGAGGAGGCGGCCAAGGCGAAGGCCGAGAAGGAGCGCCTCGCCGAGCTCGCCAAGAGCTACTCGCTGCCGACCTCCTCGTACACCCTGACCTCGCGCTTCGGTGAGGCCGGCTCGATGTGGTCCTCCGGCTACCACACCGGACTCGACTTCGCGGCGCCCACCGGAACGCTCATCAAGGCGATCCACAGCGGCACCGTGACCGAGGCCGGCTGGGCGGGCTCGTACGGCTACCGCACGATCCTCACCCTCGACGACGGCACGGAGCTGTGGTTCTGCCACCAGTCGTCGATCAGCGTCGGCGTGGGCCAGAAGGTCGCCACCGGCGATGTCATCGGGCGGGTCGGCGCGACCGGCAATGTCACCGGGCCGCACCTGCACCTCGAAGTGCACCCCGGCGGCGCCGCCACCGGCATCGACCCGATGGCGTGGCTCCAGAGCAAGGGCCTCAACCCCTGATCTCCGGCAGCCCTGTCGTCACCCCCCCCGACTTCAGGGCTGTCGGTCAGGCAGGTGAGCACACCGGCGTGGGACCCGGCCGTCCCGAGGTGATTGCGGAATACATCCATCCGGCCCGGGCGTTGAAGTCCCACATGACTTCTCTCCGCAAGCTCGGTTCGTCCGACCTCGAGGTCTTCCCGCTCTCCCTCGGGGGCAACGTTTTCGGCTGGACGGCCGACGAGACCCGGTCCTTCGCCGTCCTGGACGCCTACGCGGCGGCCGGCGGCAACTTCCTCGACACGGCCGACTCCTACTCGGCGTGGGTCGAGGGCAACGAGGGCGGCGAGTCCGAGACCGTCATCGGCAGGTGGCTGAAGAGCCGCGGCAACCGCGCGGACATCGTGGTCGCCACCAAGGTCAGCCAGCACCCCGAGTACCCGGGTCTGTCCGGTGCCAACATCAAGGCGGCGGCCGACGCCTCACTGCGCCGCCTGGGCACCGACCACATCGACCTCTACTACACGCACTTCGACAAGCCGGAAGTGCCGGTCGAAGAGATCATCGGCGCCCTCGACGAGCTGGTGAGGGCCGGCAAGGTGCGCCACATCGCCGCCTCCAACATCTCGCCGGAGCGGCTGCGGGAGTCCCTGGAGTTCTCCGACCGGGAGGGCCTCGCCCGCTACGTCGCGCTCCAGCCGCACTACAACCTGGTCTCGCGCGACACCTACGAGGGCTCCCTGCTGGACGTCGCCTCCACGGCGGGTCTGGCGGCCGTCCCGTACTTCGCGCTCGCCGCCGGGTTCCTCACCGGCAAGTACCGCCGCGGCGCGGAGGTCGACTCGCCCCGGGCGGCCGGCGCGGCCAAGCACCTCGGCACCGAACGCGGGCCGCGGGTCCTCGCCGCCCTCGACGAGATCGCCGGGGCCCACGGCGCCGCCGTCCCGACGGTCGCCCTCGCCTGGCTGGCCGCACAGCCGACGGTCGCCGCGCCGATCGCCTCCGCCCGCACGGTGGAGCAGCTCCCGGCCCTGCTGGCCGTCGCGGACCTGGTGCTGACGGACGAGGAACTGACGCGGCTGTCGAAGGCGTCGGCGTAACGGCCGCACCCCGGCGGCCGAGTCCGCGGCGCGCGCCGCCCGGTGGTGTCCACCGCGCGCCGCGCCCGTTCCCCGCTAGGAGCGGTACGGGTTGTACGCGGGATACGGGTTGTACGCGGGATACGGTGCCGGCGCGGACGCCTGCGCCGGCGGACCGTACGGCTGCGCGGGCGGGGCGACGTACCCGTACCCGGGGCCCGGCCAAGTCGACGGCACGGGCAGCGGTGCCGTGATGCGGGCCGCGTAGGCGAGCGCCGGACGGGCGATCTCCCGGCGGCGCCACAGCTCCTCGAGCAACTCGCGCTCGCGTACGACGAAGTCGGCGCCCGCCCGGCCCCGGCGCCCCTGGTGGCGCAGGAACGCCAGCGAGGTCGCGTACGCCTCGTACTCCGCCACCGAACGTGCCGCGCTCTTCCCGAAATGATGACCGGCGTACTCGCGGGCGATCTGCCGCGCCCGCATCGAGCCGAGCGACCAGGGTTCGGCCGCGCCCAGCCAGCCGGCGGCGGTGTACACGGGCAGTTCGGTGCGGACGGTCCGCAGCTCGCGCTGCCGGGTCCACACGACGAGCCAGGTCAGCAGCCCGAACGCGGGCACCATGAACGCGGCGTACACACCGAAGAACCCGAACCGCCCGAAGCCCGACGAGCTGTTCCAGACGGCGTGCATGCCCATCGCGAGGAGCAGTCCGGTGAGCGGGAGCAGCACGCGGCGCGCGTGGTGGCGTTCGGCGGACAGCGCCGCGACGCCGAAACCGATGCCGGTCAGCACGGTGAACAGCGGATGCGCGAAGGGTGACATCACCACCCGGACGAAGAAGGTCGCCGCGGTGACGGAGGCGAGTCCGCTCTCCCCGCTGAGCTGGTCGGTGCCGAAGGCGGTGCCGAGGTAGAGGATGTTCTCGGTGAAGGCGAAGCCGGTGGCGGTGACCCCGGCGATGACGACACCGTCGACGATCCCGGTGAAGTCCCGTCTGCGGAAGAGGAAGACGAGCAGGACGGCCGCCGCCTTCGCCGACTCCTCGACGACGGGCGCTATGACGGTCGCGCCGAGCGTGTCGGCGCCGGAGGGGCCCGCGGTCGTCATGGCGATCCAGCGGGTCGCGAAACTGTTGGCGACGATCGCTATGAGCGCGGCCGCGCAGGCGCCCCAGGCGAAGGCGAAGAACAGGTTGCGCCAAGGCCCCGGCTCGACCCGGTCCAGCCACCGGAAGGCGGCTATGAGCAGCGGCACGGGGAACACGGCCAGTCCGAGACCGACCAGGAAGCCCTCGGTCCCGGTCTGTTCGCGGACGAGGGCGAGGATCACCAGGCCCGACATCGCGAGCAGGGTGATCAGCGCTCCGTAGCGCACCCAGCCGCGCTGCCACCAGTGCGGATGTCTCGGCGCAGGTCCGGCGGGGATGCCGGGCTGTGTCGGGTACGGAGAATGGATGGCCACGGCATTGACCCTAACGAGGGAAGGCGTGGCCCGCGACGGTAACCGGAGCCCCCGGGATTTCCCGGCGGACGCCGACGGATGTGTGCGGGTCAGTCGCCCGAGGTGTGCTGGTCTCGAAGCTGTACGCGCCGGAAGAGGAGGTCGTTCACCACATGACCCTTGTCCAGTCCCTGGCCCTCGAAACGGGTCAGCGGCCGGAACTCGGGACGCGGCGCGAAACCGCCGTCCGGCACGGTGTTCTCGAAGCCGGGGTGCGCGCTCAGTACTTCCAGCATCTGTTCGGCGTACGGCTCCCAGTCCGTCGCGCAGTGCATCAGCGCGCCCGGCGCGAGCCGGGTCGCGGCGAGATCCAGGAACTCCGGCTGGATCAGGCGCCGCTTGTGGTGCCGCTTCTTGGGCCAGGGGTCGGGGAAATAGACGCGCAGGCCGTCCAGGGACGCGGGCGGGAGCATCTCGCGCAGCAGGATGATCGCGTCGCCGTTGGCCACACGGATGTTGGACAGGCCGCTGCGCTCGGCGAGGTTGAGCAGGTTGCCCTGGCCCGGTGTGTGCACGTCCACGGCGAGGATCCCGGTCCCCTGGTCCTCGGCCGCCATCTGCGCGGTGGCCTCGCCCATGCCGAAGCCGATCTCCAGCACGACGGGGATGTCCGCCCCGAACAGCTCCGCCAGGTCCAGCGTCCCCCGGCCGTCGATGTCCAGACCCCACTTGGGCCACAGCCGCTGCAAGGCGTCCGCCTGTCCGGTCGTCACCCGGCTCCGGCGCGGCTGGAAACTCCGGATCCGCCGCTCGAAGTGCGAGCCGGCTGGATCCGCCTGCGGACCGTCGGGGAAACGGGGCTCGCGGCCGGCGCGGTGGTGACGCGGCGAGCCGTCCTCGGCGGAGGCGGGCCGGGTCTCTTCGGTGGAGTCGAGGAAATCAGACACAGTGGAGTCGATTTTACGGGCGCCGCGGTGCGCCGACGGACCCTCCCGCACCTACGGGTGGGCCTCGTGTGCGGCGGGTGGAACCTCGCGGGTCGGAGGGCGGACCCCCGCAGTCGGAGGGTGGATCACCTCTCGGACTGCCTTTCGGACCGCCGTCGACCGCCTCCGGGACCGACCTCGGCCGGCTCTCAGACCGCTGCCAGGGATGCCAGGGCCCGGCGGGCGACCTCTCGGCCGATCGGGAGGGAGGCGGTGGCCGCGGGGGACGGGGCGTTCAGTACGTGCACGGTCCTCGGGCCCTCCTTGATCAGGAAGTCGTCGACCAGGGTGCCGTCCCGCAGGACCGCCTGGGCGCGGACCCCGGCGGCGGCCGGGACCAGATCCTCCGGGGTCACCACGGGCAGCAGCCGCCGCACCGCCTCCGTGAACGCCGCCTTCGACACCGACCGGCGCAGCTCGCCGGCTCCGTAGCGCCAGTGCCGCCTCGCTATCCGCCAGGAACCCGGCCAGGCCAGGGTCCCGCCCAGCTCACGGGGCCGGACGACTCCCCAGCCGTATCCCTCGCGGGCGAGCGCGGGCACCGCGTTGGGGCCGATGTGGACACCGCCGTCGATGCCCCGGGTGAGATGGACGCCGAGGAATGGGAACGCCGGGTCCGGAACCGGGTACACCAGGCCCCGCACCAGCTCCGGCCGCGCCAGCGTGTAGTACTCGCCGCGGAAGGGGACGATCCGCATCCCGGGGTCGTCGCCCACGAGCCGGGCCGTCTCGTCGCAGTGCAGTCCCGAGCAGTTGACGAGAACCCGTCCACGGACGATCGTCCCGTCGGCCGTGCGCACGGCGACGCCGAGGTGCGGTCGGCGGTCGGCGCCCACGACCTGCGCCCCGTAACGGATCTCCGCCCCGGAGGCCTCCGCGAGCCGGCGGGCCACCGCCACGTAGTCGCAGATGCCCGTGGAGCCGACGTGGATGGCGGCGAGGCCCCGGACCTCGGGTTCGTACTCGGTGAGCTGGGCCGGGCCGAGTTCCTTGACCGGGATGCCGTTCTCCCGGCCGCGCTGGACCAGGCCGTGCAGGCGGGGCAGCTCCGACTTGTCCGTCGCGACGATCAGCTTGCCGGTGACGGCGTGCGCGATGTCGTACTCCGCGCAGAACTTGACCATCTCGGCGGCGCCCCGGACCGCGAACCGCGCCTTCAGGGAGTCGGGGCGGTAGTAGATCCCGCTGTGGATCACCCCGCTGTTGCGCCCGGTCTGGTGCCGGGCGGGTCCCTGCTCCTTCTCCAGCACCGTCACCCGGGTGCCCGGTGCCGCCCGCGTGATGGCATAGGCCGTCGACAGGCCGACGATCCCGCCGCCGATCACCAGCACATCGCAGTCGTACGCGCTCCGCATCCGCACCACCTTCCGGCCTCGATAGTGCACTGCGCCACTGACAACGCCCTCAAACCCGAGGACGGCGCCCCGCGATTCTTTCGCGCCGCGGGGCCGTGGCGCTTCGTTTGTGCCGGATCCCCCCGGCGATCCGGCTAGGCCGGAGCCATCAGCAGCGGACGGGCCCGTTCCCGCAGCTCCACCACGCGCGGCTCGTCGCCGTAGGGCTCCAGCCGGTGCAGCAGGTCCTTCACGTACTCGGTGGTGCGCGCGGAGGAGATGCGCCCCGCGACCTCCACCGCCCGCACGCCCTGCTCGCACGCGGCGTCCAGATTGCCGGACTCCAGCTCGGCGACCGCCGACACCACCAGGCGCAGCCCGTGCGAGCGCACGAACTCCTCCGTCGGCTTGGACAGCGCCTGTTCCGTGAAGCGGCGTACCTGGCGCGGCGCCTTCAGGTCGCGGTAGCACTCGGCGGCGTCGGCGGCGAAGCGGTCGTACCCGTAGAAGCCGAGCCAGGACGGGTCGTGGTCGCCGTCGCGGGCCCGCTCCAGCCAGCCCTCGGCGGCCTTCAGCGCCGTGCCGGCCGCCTGGGCGTCGCTCGCGCGTGCGTGGGCACGTGCCTCGACGAGCCGGAAGAAGCTCATCGTGCGGGCCGTGGCGAGACCGCGGTTGCGCTCCACGGCGGCCTGGGCGAGGTCGACGCCCTCGTCGCCGAAGCCCCGGTAGGTCGCCTGGAGGGACATGGAGGCCAGGACGTAGCCCCCGAGGGGCACGTCGGCGGCCGCGCGGGCCAGCCGCAGTGCCTGGATGTAGTACCGCTGCGCGGCCTCCTGCTGGCCCGTGTCGAAGGCCATCCAGCCCGCGAGGCGGGTGAGCTCCGCCGACGCGCCGAACAGCGCTCTGCCGACCTCGTCGGAGTAGGAGCCGAGCAGCAGAGGCGCCGCCTCGACCCGCAGACACTCGGGCACCATGGAGGAACGCCAGTCACCGCCCCCGTACTTGGAGTCCCAGCGCCTCGCGTCCTCGGCCGCCTCGCGGAGCTTCAGCACATCGCTGTGGCCGACTTTCAACGGCGCTCCGGAGCCCTCGCCCGGGCTCACCTCGCGCGCCACCGAACTGTCGGCCGGGGTTATCAGCCAGCGTGAGGCGGGCGTCGCGTAGGCGCTCACGGCGAAGGAGCCGGCCAGTGACTGCCAGATGCCGCCGCCCGTCCGGCGCCCGGCGAGGTCGAGGCGGTACAGCTCCGTCGCCGACCGCACCGCCTGCCCGACGTCACGGGGGAAGGCGAGGCCCACTTCCGGCGCGGGATCCGCGTCCGCCAGGCCGATCTCGTGGAGCGGCACGGGACGGCCGAGCTTCTGGCCGATCGCGGCCGCGATGAGGTGCGGCGCGGCGCCTTGGGGCACCATGCCTTTCGACACCCAGCGCGCCACCGACGTCTTGTCGTAGCGAAGAGTCAACCCGCGTTGAGCGCCAAGGTCGTTGACGCGACGCGCGAGTCCTGCGTTGCTGATTCCCGCGAGGGCGAGAACGGCGCCGAGTTTTTCGTTCGGCCCGCGTTGCTCCCTGGACATGCGCCACCCCTCGACACAGACGGCTGCCGCGGTGGCATAACCACGCGGCATTCGTAAACCCAGCGTAGTTCGCCCGATCCCCAGCGTTAAGGGGCGTACGTCCGGTTGGCGGGATTGTGGTCCGTACGACTGTACGGACTGTCGCGGCGTGCTCCTGTTGTGTGGCTGTGCGCCCGTCCGTGCGCTCTTCTCCGGCCACTGCGGGGAGCGCTTCCATGGAACGTGCGTGGGTCGGCCCGCTGTACTGGATCCAGTGGGCTGGGGGACACCGCCGCCTACATCCCCGCGGGCGGCGGACCGGTCCGGGGGGCGAACTCCGCCTCCCGGACTGTGCGTTGCCGAAGCGGTGGGCAAGCCCTTTACGGAGCGTGTCCGCGCCAGTCCGCCCGTCGCCGATTTGGCCGAAAACCGATGGCCTCCCCTGAGGGCAATCAGGGCTCCCACCACGTGAGTTGAGGGCGCGAAGGGCGTCCTGAGGGAGCGTATCGGGGGCGCATTCGCGTCGACCTGCCGGGGGTCGGGTGGTGTCGGAGGGGTGTGCCGGCGAAGGTGCGGGGCGCCGGGCGTCCGGGCGGCAACTGCCGGGCGGGGGCGCCTCGTGGGCCGGGGCCGTCCGGTAGTGGTCCCGTGGTGGTCCGGAGTGGATTTCTCTCCGGCGTGATGCGACGGCTGTCGTACCCCCCAACAGGCTCTGTATGAAGGGTATTTGCCGGTAGCGCGCCCTCCTGTCGTGGCACAGGGGTTCACGCGGGGGCGCACTTCGGGGAGCGCAAGCCGCCGCAGGGGCCCTCCCGTACGCCTCCTTCATGGCAAGCTGGTGCCGAGTTCGTACGGTGCACTGGTTGTCCACAGCCTGTGGAGGCGGCGATGCGATGGTTGGTGGGGTGGAGCAGCACCGTCGCCAGAGCGTCCGCGATCGGCTCGGCGGGCGCCACGGGCGACGACGGCGAGACCGTGCACCCGGTGGGTTCCCAGCTCCTCTGGGGTGACCCGGATCCGCTGTGGGCCGTCGGCGACTGGCGCCCCGACGAGGTGCGCGTGGTGAAGGCCGGCGCCGGCAACCGCATCGCCGTCCTCGGTACCTGCGGGGCCTCCGACGAAGAACTGAAGGTCGGACTGTTCGCCGCGCGCGGCGGAGCACTGCGCCACCTCACCAACTGGTCCGGCAGCTACACCGCGGTCGTCCAGGTCGGCCGCCGGGTCACCGTCTGCGGCGATCTCGCCGGCGCCCGGCCTGTGTTCTACACCCCCTGGGCGGGCGGCACGGCCTACGCCACCGCCGCCCTCCCGCTCGCCGACCTCATCGAGGCCAACCTCGACTTCGGCCACCTGGCCGCGATGCTCGCCGCCCCCGACGTCCCCGCCGCGGTGCACGACTCCACCCCGTACGAAGGCGTGCGCCGCATTCCGCCGGGACACACCCTCATCCTGCGGGCCGGGGCGCGCGAGATCGCCGGGTACGAACCCGTCGCCTCCCTCGCCGTCGCCGCGCCCACCGCCGATCCCACGATCGCCGTGGACGCCGTACGGGACGCCCTCGTGGAGGCCGTCCGCGCCCGCCTCTCCGCTCCCCGCCATGTGCCGGGCACCGACGTGGATCCCGGGCCCGTACCCGGCATGGGACCCGCCGAGCGGCGTGCCGCGCGCGGGACACCGGTCCCCGGCATCGGGGCCGACCTCTCCGGCGGGCCCGCCTCGGGAACCCTCGCGCTGCTCGCCGCCGGCCTCCCCGGGGCGCCGGGAACGGTCCTCGGACACGGCACCGGCGCCGGGGAACGGCTCCTGGCGGTCACCTTCAACGACCTCGCCGTGCGCGACCGCGAGGCCGAACTGGAACGGGCCGGGATGCTGGCCGCGAACCCCCGGCTGCACCACGTCGTCGTCACCGGCGGCGAGGAGACGCTTCCCTACGCCGACCTGGAGGGGCCGCTGACCGACGAGCCGGGGCCCTCCCTGGTGACGGCGGCACGCCATCGCGCGCGGCTCGCCTCCGGCAGCGCGGACCACTTCACGGGCTACGGCGCGCGGCAGGTGCTGGACGCCCACCCGGCCCGGCTCGCCGACCTGCTCATGGACCGCAAACGGCGCCATCTGGTGCGTCCCGTCGCCGCGTTGACGAAGGCCGACGGCTCGGTGATGGTCCCCGCGCGCGTGTACGGCGCGGCGCGCAAGCTCGCCCGTACGCCGTACCGCACCGGAGTCGACGTCCTCGCCGAGCAGTTGCTGCACCGGCGGTTCGAGGACCCCGGAGGCGCGGTGGGCGCGTCGCTCGCCGCGCTCAGCTGGGCGAGACCCGGGCCGGCGGCGCGCTGGCTCACCGGGGAGGCACTGGCTGAAGTATCGGTTCGCCTCCAAGGGGTCGGGGGACGGCCGAACATCGGTCCCGGGCAGCGGCCGGGGGACTTCCGGGCCCGGGCCGCGCTGGCCCGCCACGCGGCCGACGTCCGCGTCCTGGAGCAGGCCGCCGAGATCCGCTTCCAGCGGCTGCACACGCCGTTCCTGGACAACCAGGTCGTCCGTGCCTGCCGTGAGCTGCCGGAGGCGCTGCGGGTGCAGCCGGGGGCGCGGGCGGCGATCCTGCGGACGGTGCTGGAGGGGGCCGGGGTGGCCGATCTGCCCTCCGGGTGGGGGGCTCCGTCCCACGCGTCCTCCGCGGCGGCGGCCAGGACAGGGGTGCGGGTGGCGGCGGATTCCCTGATCTCCCTGTTCGACACGCCGCTGCTCGCGCAGGCGGGGCTCGTCGAGGCGCGCGTCGTCCGCAAGGCGCTGCGCTCGGCCGCGGAGGGGGCGCCGCTGCCCCTCGACGGGCTGGCCGATCTCGTCTCGCTCGAACTGTGGCTGCGGCGGTTGCTGGCGCGGCGCGGGACGTGCTGGACGGGGACGCCTGCGCGCCAGCGTGCGGTGCCCGCGGGGATCGTGCCGCAGGGGCGGGCGTTGGGGGCGGGGGCTCCGCGGAGCTGAGGGTTCGCTTGTGCTGGCGTTCGCGGGTTCTGCCGGGTGGGGGGTCGGGGCCGTGCCGGTACATCCGCCCGCATCCGGACGGATCCCAGCGGGGTTTCGAGGTGCGGGTGGGTTCTGATCCGTCCGGCCTGCGGGCATTTGATGTACCGGCACGTCCCCTTCCGCCGGATCCCGGCTGCGGGTGCGTCGTGGTGGCCCTCGCCGCTAGCCGCCTTCGGCTGCGAGTGCATCGTGGTACCCGCCCTCCCAGCCCGCCTTTCGGGTGCGGGGGTGACTTTCAGCCCCTCCGGCGTTTGAGGAGCGGGGGCTGGGGTGGAGACCCAGGGGTGGGAAGGGTAGGGGCGGAGGGGGCGAAAGAAGGTCGTGGCGGGGCCGGGGATCGGGGCTGTGGGTGGAGCGGAGGGCGGCTTGCCGGGGTGAGGCGGTGACCTCGGGGGGACGGGCGGTGAGAATGGGGGCGTGCGGTACAGAATTCTGGGGGTCGCCCAGGCGGAGGACGACCGGGGGACCCTCGTCGCGGTGGGCGGCCCCCGGGTACGCGCGCTGCTCACGGCGCTGGCAAGCCACCCCGCCCGCACACTCTCCCCGGACACCCTCATCGACGAGGTGTGGGCGGACGACCCGCCCCAGGACGCCCCGGCCGCGCTCCAGGCCCTGATCGGCCGCCTCCGCCGGGCCATCGGGAAGGCCGCGGTCACCTCGGAGGCCGGCGGCTACCGGCTCCGGGCCACCAGGGACGACGTGGACCTGTTCGTGTTCGAGCGGCTCGTCACGGAGGGCAGGACCGCCCTCGACACCGGCGACGCCCGCACCGCCGCCACCCGCCTGGGCGAAGCCCTCGCCCTGTGGCGCGGCCCCGCCCTCGCGGACCTCCCCGACCGCACCGCCGCGACCCGCCCGGAGGCCCTGCGCCTGGAGGCGACGCGCAGCCGCGTCGAGGCGGACCTGCGGCTGGGCCACGCCTCCGACGTCGTACCGGAGCTGAAGGAGCTGACGACGGCTCACCCGTACGACGAGGCGCTGCACGTTCTGCTCATCCGCGCCCTGCGCGAGACCGGTCGGGGCGCGGACGCGCTGGCCGCGTACGAGGACGTACGCCGTGCCCTGACGGACGGTCTCGGCGCGGACCCGGGGCCCGAGCTCCGCGACCTGCACGCCGCGCTGCTGGGCCCGCGGGAGACCCGGGAGCCCGTGTCCGCCGCGGCCGGGGCCACGCCGCTGGCCGTTCCCCGTTCCGGGGACCCCTCGCGCGCCCGGCGGACCGGGAACATCCGTCCCCGTCTGAACTCGTTCGTCGGGCGGGAACGCGAGGTCGGGGCCATCCGTTCGGATGTGCGGAGGGCGCGACTGGTCACGCTGACCGGACCGGGTGGTTCGGGCAAGACCCGCCTCGCCGAGGAAGCCGCCGCCGGGCTCTCGCAGGCATGGCTCGCCGAGCTGGCCCCGCTCGACCGCTCCGAGGCGGTCCCGGGCGCGGTGGTCAGCGCCCTCGGTCTGCGCGAGACCGCGCTGATCACCAACGAGATGGCGCTGCCGCAGGACGACCCGGTCACCCTGCTCGTCGAGTACTGCGCCCCGCGCAGCCTGCTCCTGATCCTCGACAACTGCGAGCATGTGATCGACGCGGCGGCCGAACTCGCCGAGACGCTGCTGACCCGCTGCCCGGACCTCACGATCCTCGCCACCAGTCGCGAACCACTCGGTGTCCCCGGCGAGTTGGTGCGTCCGGTCGAACCGCTCCCGCCCGGCCCCGCCCACCGCCTCTTCACGGAGCGCGCCTCGGCGGTGCGCCCCGACGCCGCCACCGCGCTCGACGACTCCGCCGCCGTGGACGAGATCTGCCGCCGGCTCGACGGCCTCCCGCTGGCCATCGAGCTGGCCGCCGCCCGGCTGCGGCTGCTCACCCCGCGGCAGATCGCCGACCGGCTCGACGACCGTTTCCGGCTGCTCACCTCAGGCAGCCGTACGGTGCTGCCCCGCCAGCAGACCCTGCGCGCCGTCGTCGACTGGTCCTGGGACCTGCTCGACGAGCGGGAGCGGACCGTGCTGCGCGAGGCGTCCGTGTTCGCGGGCGGCTGGGACCTGGCCGCCGCGGAGGCCGTGTGCAGCGGCCCCGCGGCCGACCTCATCGGCGCGCTCGTCGACAAGTCCCTCCTCGTCGCCACCCCGGACGGGACGGGCGGGACGGGCGGTATGGGCGGCACCGGCGGCGGGAGCGCCGGGGGCGGTGGAAGCGGTGGGAGTGTCGGCGGTCATGCGGGCGGCGGGATGCGCTATCGCATGCTGGAGACCATCCACGAGTACGCCACCGAACGCGCCGCCGAGGTACCCGGACTGCGCGCCGGCGCCGAGCTGCGCCACCGCGCGTGGGTGCGCGCCCTGGCCGAGGAGGCCGAGCCCCAGCTGCGCTCGGCCGGTCAACTCCCCTGGATCCGGCGGCTGGAGACCGAACTCGACAACATCCGGGCGGCCCTCCGGCGTGCGCTCGCCGCCCATGACGAGGAGGAGGCGAGTGCCCTCGTCCTCGACATGGGCTGGTTCTGGTGGCTGCGCAACTTCCGCTACGAGGGCATCGAATCGACGGAACTCGTCCTGAAACTGGGCGCGTTGCTCGACGCGGCGGCGGGTGACCGCACCGCGTCGGCCGATGACCGCGGTCCGGCGGACGCCGTTGTCCCGCAGGCCGACGGCGACCGTCTCCTCGCCGAGCTCGAGGACGTCGATCCGGTGAGTGCCTTCCTCGATCATCCCGAGCGCGACGAGCGGCACCCGCTGCATGCCGCGCGGATGCGGGTGCGCATGCTCCACCTGTTCATGAAGGTGGACGTCGTCCCGCTGGACGAGTGGGAGGACAAGCGGTTGCGGGAGTACGTGGGGCGGGTGCGAGGCGCCTTCGAGCGCGGCGGTCCGGACGCGGCGCGCATGCCGGGGATCGTCTGGCCGATGGCCGCGCACTTCCTCGGCGATCCGGACGACGTGGGGCCCGCGATGAACGCGACGGTCGCCAACTGCCGCGAGTACGGCGGCGAATGGGAGATCGGCGTCGCCCTGATGTTCCGTACGCACATGGTCGTCGACGCCCCGGGCGGCATGCCAGGGGTGGACGAGGACCTGGAGGAACTGCGCGGGCTCAGCCGACGGGTGGGGGACCGCTGGATGCGCGCCCAGGTGTGCAGCGCGGCCGGTGAGGCGGCCATGGCGCGCAGCCTGTACGACGAGGCGAAGGGCGAGTACGAGGAGGCGCTGCGGCTCGCCTACGAGGTGGGGGCGTACGCGGAGGTGCCGTTCCTCATGGCGCGGCTGGCCGAGATCGCCCACCGCGCGGGCGAGCGTTCCGTGGCCCTGGCGACGCTGGACGAGGCGAGCGCCGCCGCCGACCAGTACGGGGTGACGGATTCCCGGGCCTTCGTCCATCTGCTGCGGGCCCAGGTGGTCCTGGAGGGCGGGGAGATCGCCCTCGCCCGCGAACTGTGCGAGAAGTCGCGTGAGGAGAGCCTCCGTGGCACCCCGCCACCACAGTTCATGGCGGGGCTGAACTGGGTCGACGCCCTGGTCACGGCCGCCGAGTCCGGTCCTGTGCCGGGTCTGCGGAAACTGAGTGCCGCGCTTCGGCACGCGATGGGCGCGCGGTGCGCGGACGTGGTGGCGTCGGCCTACGTCGAGAGCGCCGCGCGTCTGCTCACCGAGCTGGGCGCCCACCCGGCGGCGGCACGGATGACGGCCGCCGGCACCGGCTGGCGCGGTGGGGACCTGCGTTCGGCCCGGGAGAGCGCCGACGTCCGGCGCACCGAGGCCGCCGCCCTGCTGGCGCTCGGCCCGGAGCGCTACGAGTCCGAGCGCACCCGGGGTTCCCGTTACACACAGGAACAGGCGCTCGGCGACCTGGCCGGGGTGATCGAGGCGTACGCCGCCGGGTAGGTGTTCACCGGCACAGGAACTTCGACTCCGCCCAGTCGCCGAGCGACGCCGAGTCGAACGGGCTGTGGGGTTCGACGACGAGCCGGACCGTCCGGTGGCCGGTGAGGTTCACATGGACGGGGACCGCGGGGTCGCCGCCCTCGATGAGCGGCGACCGCCACAGCCGGGACCCGTCCGCGTAGACGGAGAACCGCAGCTTGCCCAGGCCCAGCATCAGATCGTCGACACCGGCCATGGCGTCGTAGGAGTCGCAGTCGCGGTTGAGGTCGATGGTGACGGAGGACCGGCCGTGGACGGTGACTCCGTACGTGTACCGGGTGTCCGCGATGCTCATCCGGTCGCGCTGCCACACCCAGCTGCTCTCGCCGATCCGCATCTCCGGCTCGGTGTGGTCGCCGAGGACGTCGTAGTCCAGGTCGCTCCACCGGTAGACGGAAGGGGCGGGCGGGGGCGGCGTCGGCGTCGGCGTGGGCTCGGGCTTCGGCGGGGACGGCTTCGGCGGCGGGGCCGGAGTGGGTTCCGGGGTCCGGGCGGGGGACGGGCTCGGGGTCGCCTTCGGTGCCGGCTTCGGGGCGGGTTCCGGCGCTTTCGAGGGAGGCGTGGTGGGGGCCGACGCGTGCACGACGGCCGGTGGCTTCGGCGCAGGGGACTTTCCGGGCGGCGCCGGTGACGGCACCGGCGCCTCGACGGCCGGAGAGGCGGCCGGTCTCGCCTCGGGCCGCCGTACGGGGCTGCCGTTGCCGACCAGGGACAGCACCACCGCCGCCGCGGCCACCGCGACGACACCCGCCGCGATACCCGCCTTGACGGGTGCGCCGAGTCCCTCGGAGAGCACGGCACCGCCTCCGGCGCCCGCTCCGGAGGAGCCGCCGCCCGCCACGGCCGCCGCGCCCGCGGCTCCGGCCGCACCCGCTCCGGCGCCCCCGGCGACGAACGCGAGGGCCTTCGCGTACCCGGCGGCACCGAACCAGCCGATGACCGCGACCGGCACGACCGCGGGGATCCCGCCGGCGACTTCCTTGATCTGGCCGGCGGCCAGGCGGCACCTGGCGCACTCCTCCAGGTGCTTGCGCAGGCCCCGTTCGGCGCGGGTGCGCAGTCCGCCGCGGGCATAGGCGCCGAGCCGGTCGGCGTAGCGCGCGCACTCCTCGTCCATGGTGAGCGTCGTGCTCACGTGCGCCTGGAGGTAGGCCTGTCTGAGTCCCTCGCGGGCTCGACTGGCGAGCACACGGGTGCCGTTCGCGTCGAGACCGAAGAGCGTGGCGACCTCGCTCGGGGACTCGTCCTCGACCTCGGTGTGCCACAGCACGGCCTGCCAGCGCTCCGGCAGCGAGAGGAAGGCCCGCATGGCCATGGACTGTTCGGCCTCGTGCATCGCGCGTACATCCGCGCCGAGGTCGAGGGTGTCGTCGTCGGAGACCTCGGACCCGCGGGCGGCCTGAGCGGCGAACACCGCGAAGTCGTCGACCAGTTGTTCCCGCCTGGCCGTCCTCGTCCAGTTCGCGGCGACCCGGCGCACGGTCGTGAGGAGATAGGCGCGCACGGCGTGCTCGGGGCCGCTGCCGCCACGTACGGCCTGGAGCATGCGGGCGAACACCTCGGCCGTGAGGTCGTCGGCGGTGTGCGAGTCCCGGCAGCACGTGCGGGCGTAGCGGCGGACGGCTCCGGCGTGCCGGCGGTACAGCTCCTCGTACCCCGTGTCGTCGCCCGCGCGCATCCGCTCGATCAGACCGGCGTCGGGGGGCGGGGCGTCCACCGGGGGCGGCGGTTCCCAAGGGGGCAGTTCCCGAGGGGGCGGCAGAACGCCGGCTTCGCGCGGGTCCCAGCGGTCGCGCTGCGAGGGCACTCCGGTCCCTGTCTGCGAGGGCACTCCGGCGTCCGTGGTGGCACCGTCCGGGACACCGCTGTTCCCGTCGTGCGTGCTCGTGCCGTGGGGGCCGCCCTGGTTCGGCACCTGTCGTGACGATGAGCCGCCGGTTTCCGTGCCGCCGTCGGCGCCCCCGTCACCGAGTGGCTCGTCCCGCCCGTCAACGCTCACGCCGAAAAGCCCCCGCCTGCACACTCGGACCCGAATACCGGGACAGAGTGCCACAGGCTCCCCGGGCGACACCCCTTCGTGCGAACCAACCACTCGTCCGAGGGGACTTGTCGCTCGGCAGTACTAACTGTCCTTCGTTCGGGGAATGGTGAACGGTCGCCGCGCGCGGAAACAAGCGGACGGAAGTGGACAGAAGAAGGCGGAAGCGGACGGAGGCGGACGGAGGCGGACGGTCGTGGAAGCAAGGGTGACGGGAGGCAAGCGTGAGAGGAGGCGAGGGGTGAGTGGAGGCCAGGGGAAGCACGATGCTCCCGGACGCGAGGCGTGTCGCACTCGCGTCCGGGAGCATCCGTGTGCTCAGGGGCGTCCGCGCACGCGCAACATCCGCGCATGCGACGTCCGCGCGCGGAGCGGCCTGGCGAACCAAGCCGTCCCCACGCTGTGGAGCCCTTCTCACGGCCGGAACTCGTCCGCTCCGCGGAGGCCTTCGGTCCGGTCACGCCGGACGCGAGCGCAGGCCCTCCAGCAGAATGTCGAGGAGCCGCGCCGAGGCCGCCGCCTGCTGGGCCGCGTCCGGCAGCGAGGGTGCCGCCGTCGCGATGACCAGCAGGACGTCCGCCACGGTGACGTCCGCCCGCAACTCACCCGCCGCACGTGCCCGGTCGACGAGCCGCCCGACCACTTCGAGCAGCGCCGCCGCGCCGGCGTCGTCCACCTCGGCGATCACCGGCTCGTCCTCGGAGGAGGGCCGCTGCTCGACGAGCCGCAGCTCGGGCGCGGACTGGGACCGCTGCTGCGGCACCCGTGCCTCGTCCGGCTCCGTACCGTCCTCGGCGACGCCGACCCGCAGCACCTGCGGCGGCAGCAGCCGTCCGGCGCCCGAGGCCACAGAAGTCCGCAGGAAGCGCGAGAGCGCCGACCACGGCTCGTCCTCCTGGCCGAGCGCGGAGCGGGCCTGTTCGGTCAGCCGGGAGGTCTCCTCCTCGGCTATCCGGCGCACCAGGACGTCCTTGCTCGGGAAGCGCCGGTACACCGTGCCGACACCGACCCTCGCCCGCCGGGCGACGTCCTCCATCGGCGCGCCGTACCCCAGCTCGCCGAAGACCTCGCGCGCCGCCCGCAGTACGTGTTCGAGATTGCGCTGTGCGTCCACGCGCAGCGGCGTCGTGCGCGGTCCGTCCGCCGGACCGCGGCCGTTGCCGCTCGTCGCCGCGCCGGTCATCGCACCACCTGGTGCGATGGCTGACGCGGAAGCCCAATGAGAGTCCTGAATGTGCATAAGCGTTCCCCCGGTAATGACGTCTCCCCCCGGAGACACTCCCCGCCATCGACAGACCGGAGCGTGTGGAACAGGCCGATGTGCGAGACCGTCCCGCGGACTCGCCGAGCGCATCCCCCTACACCCCGTCGACACACGAACATAGTTGAGAGGGGGTCAATTCAGAAGGGGCAGGTTCCGCACAGAGCGCCCCTCGATCGGAGTACGGACCCCGTACGTCCCGATTACGCCCTGTCCGGACACCTCTCTCACCACCTTGACCTGCGGGTTTTCCCTAGACTCCGGCAAATCGGCCAACTCTGCACGTTGTCGGCGACCGGTCACACAAATTGTCGGGGCTGTGGACAAACTCCGGAGCGGGGTGCGTCATGGGATGGTGAAGGAACGTGCACGCATTCTCATCGTCGGCGGCGGCTACGTCGGGATGTACACCGCCCTGCGCCTCCAGCGGCAGCTGAAGCCCGAACTGAAGCGGGGTGAGGTCGAGATCACGGTCGTGTCGCCGGACCCGTACATGACCTATCAGCCGTTCCTTCCCGAAGCCGCCGCGGGCTCCATCTCGCCGCGTCACGTGGTCGTCCCGCTGCGCCGGGTCCTCGACCGGTGCCGGATCGTCATCGGCGAGGTCCGGTCGATCGACCACGCCAAACGCACCGCCACGCTCACCACGCTCGCCACCGAGGAGGAGGGCGCCGGCGCGGAGCAGATCACGTACGACGAACTCGTGCTCGCCCCCGGCTCGGTCTCGCGCACCCTGCCCATCCCCGGACTCGCCGAGTTCGCCATCGGCTTCAAGACGGTCGAAGAGGCCATCGGCCTGCGCAACCACGTCATCGAGCAGATGGACATCGCCTCCTCCACCCGCGACCCCGCGATCCGTGACGCGGCCCTGACCTTCGTCTTCGTAGGAGGCGGTTACGCCGGAGTCGAGGCGCTCGGCGAGCTGGAGGACATGGCCCGCTACACCGCGCGGTACTACCACAACCTCAAGCCCGAGGACATGAAATGGATCCTCGTCGAGGCCTCCGACCGCATCCTGCCCGAGGTCGGCGAGGAGATGGGCCGGTACACGGTCAGCCAGCTGCGCCGGCGCAACATCGAGGTACGCCTGGACACCCGCCTCAACAGCTGCGCGGACCGGGTCGCCGTCCTCAGTGACGGCGCACGCTTCCCGACACGCACCGTCGTATGGACGGCCGGCGTGAAACCGCACCCCCTCCTCGCCGCGACCGACCTCCCCCTGAACGAGCGCGGCCGGCTCAGGTGCACCCCCCAGCTCGCCGTCGACGGGGTCACGCACGCGTGGGCCGCCGGAGACGCCGCGGCCGTCCCCGATGTGACCGCGGAGCCCGGCAAGGAGACCGCGCCCAACGCCCAGCACGCCGTGCGCCAGGCGAAGGTCCTCGGCGACAACCTCGCGCACACCCTGCGCGGCGAACCCCTGGAGACGTACTCCCACAAGTACGTCGGCTCGGTCGCGTCCCTGGGACTGCACAAGGGAGTCGCACACGTCTACGGCCGCAAGCTGAGGGGCTATCCTGCCTGGTTCATGCACCGCGTCTACCACCTCAGCAGGGTGCCGACCTTCAACCGCAAGGCCCGTGTGCTCGCCGAATGGACCCTGGCGGGTCTCTTCAAGCGGGAGATCGTGTCCCTCGGTTCGCTCGAACACCCCCGTGCGGAGTTCGAACTGGCGGCCGGGGGAAAGCCTCCGACCGACCCGAAGGGGTCGTCCTGACCGGACCGAGGAACTCCACCGGCACGGACGGCGTCTGACGGATGTCGGCCCGGTCGGTCAGACTGCCAGACAGGTCCACGACTTTGGGCGGGTGAACCGCTCGCCCTTCTAACACGAGGCTTTCCCCACTGTGAACTTCACGCGCTGGAGCGCCCGGCTCCCCGGAACGCAGCGCCGCGCCGCAGCGCGGACCGAGCACACGGCCGCGCCGGACCGGCGCGGCGAAGGCTCCGTGCCGGCGGCCCGCGTCGAGCAGCTGACCGACGACGCCCCTCCCGGGCTTGCCGTCGACGAACTCCCGGTGCGCGCGGTCCTCGACCGCGTCCCCGCCCTCGTCGCCCTGGTGCACGGCCCCGAGCACCGCGTCTCGTACGTCAACGACGCCTACACCGCGGCCTTCGGCGCCCGCCCCGTCGGCGAGCCCGCGCGCGAGGCACTGCCCGAACTGGACGAGCTCGGCCTGCTGCCGCTCCTCGACCAGGTCCTGCGCAGTGCCAAGTCCCGCACGGTCAAGTCCCGCAAGATGTCGACCGGCCGCTCCTACACGTTCACCTGCACCCCCGTCGACACCTCCGCGGAGCGCGACGGCCGCGGTGTCCTCGTCTTCGCCACCGACGTCACCGATCACGCCGAGGCCGCCGAGCGGCTGCGCGCCAGCGAACGCCGCCAGCGCGAGACCGCCGTCACCCTCCAGCGTTCCCTGCTGCCGCAGGAACTGGAGGAGCCCGACGACCTGCGCGTCGCGGCCACCTATCTGCCCGGCGGCACGGAGGCCGCGGTCGGCGGGGACTGGTACGACGTGATCACCCTCGGCGGCGGCCGTACCGCGCTCGTCATCGGCGACGTCATGGGCCGGGGGGTCCGCGCGGCCGCCGTCATGGGCCAGCTGCGTACGGCCGTGCGCGCGTACGCCCGGCTCGACCTGCCGCCGCACGAGGTGCTCCAGCTCCTCGACGGGCTGGCCACCGAGATCGACGCCAACCAGATCGCCACCTGCGCGTACGCGATCCACGACCCGAACGAGGGCCGGCTGGTGTACGCCTCCGCCGGTCATCTGCCGATCCTGGTCCGCGACGAGAACGGCACCGTCCACCGCGCCGACGAGCCGACCGGGCCGCCGCTGGGCACCGGCGGCTGGCTGCACGCCTCCGGCTCATTGCCGCTCGGCCCCGGCTCCACCGCCGTCCTGTACACCGACGGTCTCGTGGAGCGCCGCGACGAGGACCTGGACGAGGGCATCGCCTCCCTGGAACGCGCCCTGGCCGGCGCCACCGGCAGCCCCCAGGTGGTCTGCGACCGGCTGGTCCGCGCGGCCGGCGTCACCGCCGACCACGACGACGACGTCGCCGTCCTGGTCCTCCAGCATCCCTCCCACACGGGCTCCGACAGCGAGCTCTTCCGCAACGCCGCCCTGGAACTGCTCGGTGGTATGGAAGCGGCCCCACGCGCGCGTGCCTTCGCCTCCGGAGTGCTGGCCAGCTGGCGCTTTCCCGCCGAGCTGCACGACCTCGGCGTCCTGGCCGCCAGCGAACTCGTCGCCAACTCCCTCCAGCACGGCACCCCGCCGATGCGGCTGCGGCTGCGCCGTACCGACCGCCGCCTGATCATCGAGGTCACCGACGGCGACGACCACCTCCCGCGCCGCCGTCGTGCGGAACCCGGCGACGAGGCGGGCCGCGGCATCGCGATCGTGGCGACGATCGCCTCCGGCTGGGGCTCCCGGCGTCTCCCTGGCGGCGGCAAGGCGGTGTGGTGCGAGTTCGCACTCCCGCGCGCGGGGAACTGAGACCACGCGCCGGGGACTGACCCCGCACCCCGGGAACTGGCCCCGCGTGCCAGAGCCTGACCGCGCCCCCCGGGGACTGGTCCCGCGTGGGCAGAGGCTGACCGCGCACCCCGGACGTCCGCCCGGCCGGAAACCGGCTTCGCGCCTGCCGGAAATACCCCCGGCCGGGAACTGGATCCGCGTCCTTGTGGACCGGGCCCGCGCGCCGGGCCCGTCTCGTGTGCTCCCTGGCATGTCGCTGACAGGTCGCGGCCGCTCGTACACAATCCACGCGTCCCCTGGCCGGGAGGACCGCCCGGTGCTAAGAGCTCCCCATGGCAGACGAATCGGGCTTTCAGCTCAAAGGAAGTGGCCACGAGCGCTACGAGCGGTACGCGGCGCCGTTCATGGCGCCCTTCGTGGAAGCCGTCCTGGACGCGGTCGACCTGTATCCCGGCGCCGAAGTGCTCGACCTGGCCTGTGGCACCGGCTTCGCGGCCCGCGCGGCGGCGGCCCGCGTCGGCCCCGCCGGACGGGTCTCGGGGGCTGACGTCAACGCCGGCATGATCGGCATGGCGGCGGAGCGTGCGCCCCGCATGTACCCGGATATCGACTTCACCGTCGCCTCCGCCGACAATCTTCCCTACGAGGACGCGGCTTTCGACGCGGTCGTGTGCCAGCAGGGCGTCCAGTTCTTCCCCGACCTGGACGCGGCCTTCGCGGAGGCGGCCCGGGTGACCCGTCCCGAGGGCCGCTTCGCCGCCACGGCGTGGGCCGCCAGAGACCTCATCCCGTACTTCGCCGCCCAGTACGAGGCGGTCGAGGAGTACGGCGGCAAGGAACTCGCGGCGGACTACGAGGGGGCGTTCTCCGGCACCTCCGAGCGGCTCTCCGCCGCCCTGCGAGCCGCCGGCTTCCACGACGTCGCCGTCCGGCAGGTCACCTTCGGCATCGCCTTCCCGCCCCTCGACGCCTACGCCCCCGGCCAGCTCTCGTCCACGTCCTGGGGACAGGCGATCGTCGACACCGCGGGCGAGGACGCTCTCCTGCGCGCCGGGCGGGCCGTCCACACCCGACTCGCCTGCCACACCGCCCCCGACGGCACCGCCACCCTCCCCTTCACCGCCAACCTGCTCACCGGCAGCCGCTGAGACAGCGCGACCGCGCACACGAAACGGCCGCCATCACGTCTCTTCGTGATGGCGGCCGTTTCATGGTCCGCGTCAGGCGCCCACCCCGCGGCGCGGCGGTCAGGCGGTCAGGCGGCCGCGGGCACCGGCGCCGCCGGAGCCCCACCCTGCGCGACCACCCGGCTCCTCGCGAGCGAGGGCTGATCCTGTACGGGGGTGAGCCGCCGTCCGAGCCGCAGGGCCAGGACGGTGATGCCGAGCGAGAACAGCAGGAACGTCACGACGTACGGGCCGTGCAGCGAGGCACCCATCGGGCCGCCCACCGCCGGGCCGATCGCCAGCGCGAGCTGCTTGACCAGGGCGAAGGCCGAGTTGTACTGACCCGCCATGCCCGACGGCGCCAGATCGGCGACCAGCGGAGCGACCGTCGGCGACAGCATCGCCTCACCGAGCCCGAAGAGCGCGTACGTCGAGACGAACGCCGCCGTGGCCATGGTCTGGCTGCCGTGCCCGAGACCCGCGTATCCGGCCGCCAGCCAGGCGACGGCCCAGATGAGCCCGACCGCGGCGATCACCCGGGACCGCTTGCGGCGCTCGACGAACTTCAGCACCGCGAACTGCGCGACCACGATCATCGCCGTGTTCGCCGCCATCGCCGTACCGAGCGCGGACGTGGAGATCCCGGCCGCCTCGACGCCGTACGCGGACAGTCCCGACTCGAACTGCCCGTAGCAGGCGAAGAACAGCACGAAGCCGAGCACGGAGAGCTGCACCATCGCCCGGTTGCCGAGCAGCTGCTTCCAGCTGCCGCCCCTGGACTGGGGAGTCTCACCCTGGATCCGGGGCGCGTGCGGCACCCGGACGGTCGCCATGATCACGACCAGCACCAGGAACATCGCCGCCTCGATCGCGAACAGCAGCGTGAACGAGCTCGCCCGGTCCGGGTCGACGATGTGGCCGCCGATGAGACCACCGACACCCAGGCCCAGGTTCTGGAGGAAGAACTGGGTCGCGAAGGCCCGCGAGCGGGTGTCCGCCGAGGAGCAGTCCACGATCATCGTCGCGAGCGACGGCTGCATCACGGCCTGCCCGGCACCGAGGGCCGCCGCCGACAGCACCACGGTCGTCGCGCTGTTCGCGAGGCCGAGGCTCAGTGCGCCCAGAGCGGCGGTCACCAGGGCGACGAGCAGGACAGGCCGGGGACCGCGCCTGACGATCGCCCGCCCGGCGAACGGCAGCACGACGAGAGCGGCCACGGCGAAGACGGCGAGCACGACGCTCGCCGTCATGGAGCCGAGTCCCCGTACCTGCGCCACATAGACGTAGAGGAAGGGGACGGTAAAGCCGAGCCCGAACGCGCTGAGCGCGTTGCCCACGTGGATCCGGCGCATCGCTGCGCCCATCGCCCTGGTCACTTTCACCTGCCTTGGTCGTGAAGCCGTACCGGCTCCCCGTGCCGGGCCCCGTGTCGGTGACAGGTTCCCTGCGCATGGATGTAAGCCTGAAGACTTCAAAGCTAAAGTTCGAAGTTGAACTCTACACCTTGAAGGACTTCGACACCAAGCGACGTCATGCGATACTCGGGCCATGGGCGACACCCCCGGCGTCAGTGAGCCGACACTCGAAGAACAGATCGCCGCCTACCAGCGCGAGTTTCAGGACCTCGACCCCCAGGTCGAGAAGATCGTCTCGGCGCTGTCCCGCCTGAACCGGCGGATGAACGTCGCCTACGGCCGCCAGACCGCCGCGCTCGGCATCAGCAACGCCGAGTGGGAGGTCCTGAAGGCGCTCGTCCTCGCCGGCGCCCCGTATCGCCTCGGTCCGAGCGAGCTCGCCAAGCGCCTCGGTCTCACCCCGGCAGCCATGACCCACCGCATCGACCGCATGGTCGCGGAAGGGCTGGTCACCCGGGAGCGCGACGAGTCGAACCGCGTACGTGTCATCGTCGAGCTGACCGACGAGGGACGCGAGAAGTGGCTGGAGGCCATGCGTCTCGCCACGGTCTTCGAGGAGGACCTGCTCCAGGACCTCTCCACCGAGGACCGAGGCGTCCTGGGCGAGGTCCTGACCCGCCTGCTACGCCGGGTGGAGGACGCCCAGCCTGACGCGGGCGGCCGGCTCAGCGACCTCGATTAAAAGATCTTGACAGCGGCGGTTGACACTGTCCGGGCGGATCCGTAAAGTTCTCCGAGTTGTCGCGGGACCGAACGGTTCCGCGGCGGTACATCTGCCGCTGTA